>JABIXC010000009.1 GCA_018666775.1 Rhodospirillales bacterium
AATGGTGATGCCTGGAGATAATGTGTCGGTGACGGTTACGTTGATTAACCCCATCGCCATGGAAGAAGGACTGCGTTTCGCCATTCGCGAAGGTGGCCGCACTGTTGGCGCCGGCGTCGTCTCTAAAATTATCGAATAAGCAGGGTAGCGGTGAGCGCAGGCAGCACCCGGCAAATTGTCGGAATGCTGAGTGCTCCATCACTGTGAAGGAGCGTAGCTCAATTGGTAGAGCGCCGGTCTCCAAAACCGGAGGTTGTGGGTTCGAGACCCTCCGCTCCTGCCAGTTAGAGGCCAGTTAAGAGATTGGTTCGTAAGCATTCGCCGAGTTTGGCAAAAAGGTTTGGGTATAGGTTCAGGGTGCATGATGGCAAAAACATCACCGTTTCAGTTTATTCAGCAAGTACGCCAGGAGGTGAGCAAAGTCACCTGGCCGTCTCGCAAGGAAACGACGATTACAACAGTGATGGTGTTCATCATGGTGATTGTGGCGGCGGTATTTTTTCTCATTGTTGATCAGGCATTATCCGTTCTGATCAAGGCAGTCCTGGGTTTGGGCATTTAGAGTAGGAAGAACAAGGCACTATGGCGCAGCATTGGTACGTCATTCACGTATATTCGGGCTTTGAGAAAAAAGTATCCGAATCCATTCGCGAGCAAGCGGATCAAAAGGACATGGGCGACATGTTCGAAGAGATCCTTGTGCCTGTGGAAGAAGTGGTTGAAATGCGCCGCGGGGCAAAGGTTTCCGCAGAGCGTAAGTTCTTCCCGGGTTATGTGCTGGTGAAGATGGAAATGACCGATGACTCGTGGCATCTGGTCAAGGAAACATCGAAGGTAACCGGTTTTCTGGGCAGTGGTAACAGGCCAAGCCCGGTTCCCCAAAGGGAAGTCGATCAAATTGTGCGCCAGGTCCAAGAAGGGATCGAGCGGCCAAAACCGTCGGTCACTTTCGAGATCGGCGAACAGGTTCGGGTTTGCGATGGGCCATTCCAGTCTTTCTCTGGTCTGGTGGAAGAAGTTGATGAAGAACGCGCCCGTCTTAAGGTCGCGGTTTCAATCTTTGGCCGGGCAACACCGGTTGAACTTGAATATTCTCAGGTCGAAAAGGGCTGAGGATTGGAATTTAGACCCGGGAACGCATTTTCGTTTTCGGTATCGTGCGGGAGGTTTGCCTTTGAAGACCAGAAGGCGCCGCACCGCGCACCCCTTGGGGGTTGGCATGATGCCAGCGTCCAAACCTTGAAAGGGTAGAGAATGGCAAAGAAAATACAGGGCTATATCAAGCTCCAGGTACCGGCCGGTCAGGCTAATCCGTCGCCCCCAATTGGGCCAGCGCTGGGCCAGCAGGGTGTCAATATTATGGAATTCTGTAAGGCGTTTAACGCCCAGTGCCAGGCTGATAAATTAGAGCCGGGCATGCCAATTCCTGTGGTCATTTCGGTTTATGTCGATCGCAGTTTTTCTTTTACAACCAAGACGCCACCGGCAAGCTTCTTTCTCAAGAAAGCAGCAAAGCTTACCAAGGGTTCAGGAGAGGCGGGCAAAGTCGTTGCTGGCCAGGTCTCTATGGCTCAGGTGCGCGAGATTGCGGAAAAGAAAATGGTGGACCTTAACGCGAACGATTTAGATCAGGCAGCAAAGATCATTGCCGGTACGGCGCGGTCCATGGGCCTTGAGGTTGTAGGATAAGATTATGGCAAAGCTTGGAAAACGGACGAAGAAGGCCCAAGAGGGCATTGACCGGGACGCATTTTATAACGTCGATGAAGCGGTTAAGTTGGTAAAGGAACACGCAACAGCCAAGTTTGATGAGACCGTCGAATTCTCCATCAATCTGAATGTTGATCCGCGTCATGCAGATCAAATGGTTCGTGGCGTTATTGCCCTGCCCCATGGCACCGGCAAGACGCTTAAAGTTGCGGTGTTTGCCAAAGGTGACAAGATCAAAGAGGCAGAAGATGCCGGTGCCGATGTCGTTGGTGGCGATGATCTGGCTGAACAGGTCCAGAGCGGCAAGATCGAATTTGATCGCTGCATTGCAACCCCTGACATGATGGGTGTTGTTGGACGGCTGGGCAAAGTTTTAGGCCCCCGTGGTCTGATGCCAAACCCAAAGCTGGGGACTGTGACGCAAGATGTTGCCAAGGCCGTGGCTGCCGTCAAAGGTGGGCAAGTTGAATTTCGGGCCGAAAAGGCCGGTGTTGTTCATGGCATCGTTGGCAAGGCAAGTTTTGGTCAAGATGCCCTAGAGACGAATGTACGAACTTTTTATGACGCCATCATCAAAGCCCGCCCAACGGGTGTAAAGGGTGTCTATGTAAAGAAGGCAACACTGTCCTCGACCATGGGGCCTGGGTTGACTTTGGAATTAACGACCTTGGGCGAGAGCCAGGATTAAGAAATTTCATCCCCCAAAGGGGGTGAGGCAGGGCGAAATTGTTTTTCGCCCGCCTGTCCGAGACTGTAGGTGCTGCGGAATTTTCGTAGCTTAAGGGGTATCCGCCTGCATAGACGGGAGTAGAGGTTCTGGCATTTATGCCCGGACTTGAACTTCTGGGACAGGGGAGAGGACCATCGGGGTCATCCCGAGGGTCCAAAGTGGAACGTCTTTAAGGCATTTTGCCAAAAAGACATTGTCTAAGGAGACGACAAGTGAACCGGACTGAGAAAGAAAATCTGGTTGCTTCGCTTAAAGATCTGTTTGATGGATCGAACCTAATGGTTGTTACCCATCAAAGCGGATTGTCGGTTGCTGAATCTACGGATTTACGCCGCCAGATGGGCGAAGCAGGGGCCAGTTTCAAAGTCACTAAAAATCGGCTTACACGTCTCGCCCTGGAAGGCACGAAGTTTGCTGACCTTGCACCATTGTTTTCGGGACCGACGGCCATTGCGACGTCAAAAGACCCGATTGCAGCGGCCAAGGTGGCAGTCAAATACGCTAAAGATAATGAAAAGCTGGTTATTACTGGTGGCGTGTTGGACGGAAAAACACTCGATGTTGATGGCATCAAGGCGCTCGCGTCTCTGCCATCGCTCGATGAGCTTCGTGGCAAACTCGTTGGCATGCTGTCAACGCCTGCAACCAGAATCGCCCGTGTGCTGAGTGCACCCGGCGGGCAGGTTGCTCGTGTGATTGCAGCCCATTCGGAACAGGGAGAGGCGGCCTAGAGCCACCCACCAACAGAAGTTTAAGTTAAACTGGAGAAATAAAATGGCCGATATTGAAAAAATTGCAGAAGATCTTTCCGCACTGACCGTTATGGAAGCAGCTGAACTGTCCAAGCTTCTCGAAGAGAAGTGGGGCGTATCAGCAGCAGCTCCGGTTGCAGCAGCAGCTGCTGCTGCAGGCGGCGGCGAAGCAGCCGAAGTCAAGGACACCTTTGATGTTGTTCTGGCTTCCTTTGGCGAGAAAAAGATCAACGTGATCAAAGAAGTCCGGGCGATTACTGGCCTGGGTCTCAAGGAAGCGAAAGATCTGGTCGAAGCAGCACCGAAAGCAGTTAAAGAAGGTGTTGATAAGGCTGAAGCCGATTCGATCAAGGAAAAGCTTGAAGGCGCTGGCGCCACTGTTGAGCTGAAGTAGTTTGGTTTATGCCCCCGGCAATGTGCCGGGGGCGTGATCCTTTCCTGATTTCAGGAAAAAGTGTTTAGTATCAAGTATCTAAGATAACGCATCGTTCTAAAGGACCTCTGATCCATGGCGAAATCCTTCACCGGTCGTAAACGTATTCGGTATGACTTTGGCCGCTTGCCTTCGGCTGTGCCGATGCCCAACCTGATTGAGATGCAAAAAACGTCTTATGACGAGTTTTTGCAAATGGGCGTTCCCCCGCGTGAGCGGACGGATACGGGCCTGCAGGAAGTATTCAAATCAGTTTTTCCGATCAAGGATTTTTCTGATCGCGGTACCCTTGAATTCGTCCAGTACGAATTCGAAGAGCCTAAATATGATGTCGAGGAATGCCAACAGCGTGGCATCACCTTTGCAGCACCCCTGAAAGTTACCCTGCGCCTGGTGGTGTGGGATATCGATGAAGATACCGGGGCGCGCAGCATTCGTGACATTAAGGAACAGGATGTCTACATGGGCGATTTGCCGCTCATGACACAAAACGGCACCTTCGTGATCAATGGGACAGAGCGGGTCATCGTTTCCCAGATGCATCGCTCTCCTGGTGTGTTTTTCGACCACGATAAGGGCAAGACCCATTCTTCGGGCAAATACCTGTTTGCCGCGCGCATCATTCCTTATCGCGGATCATGGCTCGATTTTGAATTCGATGCGAAGGATCTGGTCTATGTCCGCATTGATCGCCGTCGCAAATTGCCCGTGACGACCCTTTTGATGGCGCTGGATGATACCGCAACGGAAGCGGTTCGTGCACAGCGTCTCAAAGATGACGAACCCCGTTTGACGCCGAGCGAAATCACCGGCATGCCAGCAGAAGAAATTCTTTCTTATTTCTATGATGACATTCCCTACACCTTGACGAGCAAGGGTTGGCAGACAGCCTTCAACGCAGAATCCATGCGTGGCGTTAAACTGGAAGCCGATCTGATTAATGCCAAAACAGGCAAGGCCGTTGCTGTTGAGGGTGATAAAATTACTCCCCGGACGTCGCGCAAGCTTGAAGACGATGGCTTAAAGGAAATTCTGGTTGGTGATGAAGACCTGTATGGGCGCTTCATTGCCGTTGAATTGATTAATGAAAGCACAGGTGAGGTGATTGCCGAAGCCGGTGATGAGCTTGACGAAGAAAAGCTTGATGCCATTAAGGAATCGGGCGCCAAGAAAATCACCGTGCTGGCCATTGATAACGTTAATGTCGGTGGCTACATTCGCAACACGCTGGCGGCAGATAAAAACACCTCCCGTGCCGAAGCATTGACCGATATCTATCGGGTTATGCGTCCCGGTGAACCACCAACCCCGGAAACGGCAGAAGTCTTGTTCCGAGGCCTGTTCTTTGATTCCGAGCGTTATGATTTGTCCCCTGTTGGCCGGGTCAAGATGAATGCACGACTTGGCATTGAAACCGATGATCAGGTGCGCACCTTGCGCAAAGAAGACATTCTGGCCGTGGTCAAGATGATGGTTTCCTTGAAGGATGGTAAGGGTGAAATCGATGACATCGATCACCTGGGCAATCGTCGGGTTCGCTCTGTTGGTGAATTGATGGAAAATCAGTATCGGGTTGGCCTTTTGCGCATGGAACGCGCAATCCGCGAACGGATGAGCTCGGTCGATATTGACTCTGTTATGCCCCATGATCTGATCAACGCAAAACCGGCAGCAGCGGCGGTTCGTGAATTCTTTGGGTCTTCACAGCTTTCCCAGTTTATGGATCAAACCAATCCGCTTTCGGAAATCACCCACAAGCGTCGCTTGTCAGCATTGGGCCCAGGCGGGTTAACGCGTGAGCGTGCAGGGTTTGAAGTGCGCGATGTGCATCCGACTCATTACGGGCGTATCTGTCCCATTGAAACGCCAGAAGGGCCAAATATTGGTCTGATCAATTCTCTGGCAACCTATGCCCGGGTTAATAAATATGGCTTTATCGAAAGCCCGTACCGCAAAGTTGTGGACGGCAAGGTAACGGATGAAGTGCTTTATCTTTCCGCAATGGAAGAGGGCAAGCACACCATTGCTCAGGCCGATGCGGAACTGGATGATAATTACGGTTTTGTTGCCGATTTTGTCAGTTGTCGTGGTGGTGGTGATTTTGTGATGACCCGCCCCGAAGACATCGACTTCATGGACGTGTCCCCCAAACAGTTGGTCTCGGTGGCCGCATCGCTTATTCCATTCCTGGAAAACGATGATGCCAACCGTGCATTGATGGGCTCAAACATGCAGCGACAAGCGGTGCCGTTGATTAAAACCGATGCGCCTTTGGTTGGTACTGGTATGGAAAGCATTGTGGCCCGGGATTCCGGTGTTGCGCTGGGTGCAAAACGTGCGGGTATTGTTGATCAGGTGGATGCAACCCGCATTGTTATTCGTGCTCTGGAAGAAACTGATTCCTCAGCATCGACCGTGGATATCTATAACCTTCTGAAGTTCCAGCGTTCCAACCAGAACACCTGTATCAACCAGCGTCCGCTGGTGAAGGTTGGCGACAGGGTGGCCCAGGGCGATATTATTGCTGATGGCCCCTCAACGAACCTTGGCGAACTGGCCCTTGGGCGTAACGTGCTGGTCGCGTTCATGCCTTGGAATGGTTATAACTTTGAAGATTCCATCCTTTTGTCCGAACGCATTGTTCGTGACGATGTCTTTACCTCGATCCATATCGAGGAATTCGAACTGATGGCCCGGGATACAAAACTGGGTCAGGAAGACATCACGCGCGACATTCCCAATGTCGGTGAAGAGGCACTTCGTAATCTGGACGAAGCCGGTATTGTCTATATCGGTGCAGAGGTTCACCCAGGCGATATTTTGATCGGCAAGGTGACTCCTAAGGGTGAAAGCCCAATGACCCCGGAAGAAAAACTGCTTCGGGCCATCTTTGGTGAAAAGGCTTCTGACGTTCGTGATACGTCGTTGCGCCTGCCCCCAGGTGTGGCTGGAACCGTGGTTGAAGTGCGGGTGTTCTCGCGCCGTGGTGTCGACAAGGATGAACGCGCTCTGACCATTGAACGGGATGAAATTGAACGCCTGACCAAGGATCGGGATGATGAAAAAATCATTCTGGAACGCGGTTATGTCGGCCGTTTAACCAGCCTGCTTTTGGGCAAGGTCGCTGCGAGTGCCCCCAATGACATCAGTGCGGGTACAAAGATCACAGAAGAACTTATCAATGATTTAACGCCGGGTCAGTTGCGCCAAATCAGCGTCAGCGACGACAAAATCATGGCTTCTTTTGAAAACATCAACAAGCAGTTTGATGGATCAATTGCTGATCTTGAAGCCCGTTTTGAAAACAAGGTGGATAAGCTCCAGCGTGGCGATGAATTGCCGCCTGGCGTCATGAAGATGGTCAAAGTCTTTGTTGCTGTTAAGCGCAAGATGCAGCCGGGTGACAAGATGGCCGGACGTCATGGCAACAAAGGGGTTGTGTCCAGGATTGTGCCTATCGAAGACATGCCTTATCTGGAAGACGGTACCCACGTGGACATCGTTCTTAACCCGCTGGGTGTGCCATCGCGTATGAATGTTGGCCAGATTCTAGAAACCCATCTTGGTTGGGCTGCCGCCGGACTGGGACGCCAAATTGAAACGGCGCTTGAAGCCTACAAACGTTCCGGAAGTTCCGACGGATTGAAGGATACATTCAAAAATATTTACGGCGATAGCTGGGACGAAGAAGGTGCATCGTTCAACGATGATGAACTTGCCGAGCTGGCCAAGAATGAAACCTTTGGCGTGCCCATGGCGACCCCTGTTTTTGATGGGGCCCATGAAGATGACATTGTTAAGATGTTGGAAAAGGCGGGCCTTGCTTCGTCTGGGCAATCCACAGTGATTGACGGACGTACCGGGCGGACCTTCGACCGCAAGGTGACGGTGGGTTACATCTACATGTTGAAACTGCACCATTTGGTTGATGACAAAATCCATGCCCGTTCCATTGGTCCATACAGTCTTGTTACCCAGCAGCCGCTTGGTGGTAAGGCCCAGTTTGGTGGCCAGCGGTTTGGTGAAATGGAAGTGTGGGCGCTTGAAGCTTATGGTGCTGCGCATACCTTGCAGGAAATGTTGACGGTGAAATCCGATGATGTATCGGGTCGAACTAAGGTCTATGAGGCAATCGTTCGCGGAGATAATGCGTTCGAAGCTGGCATTCCGGAATCCTTTAACGTGTTGGTTAAAGAATTGCGGTCGCTAGGGCTGAACGTAGAATTGAATCAGGACGAACTGTAGTTCTTAGATAAATTAGGACGGGGATTCCCCGTTCTGTGCCGGGCATCGCCCGACAACACGAGCAGGAGACTTTGATGAACGAATTGATGAAGGTCTTTGGTCCCGCAACGGCTCCCCAGAGCTTTGATGAAGTGCGGATTTCCATCGCCAGTCCGGAACGTATCCGGTCATGGTCTTTCGGTGAAATTAAAAAGCCGGAGACGATCAATTACCGTACGTTCAAACCGGAAAGGGATGGCCTTTTCTGTGCGCGTATTTTTGGTCCGATTAAGGATTACGAATGCTTGTGCGGCAAATACAAGCGCATGAAGTATCGTGGTATTATCTGCGAAAAATGCGGGGTCGAAGTCACGTTGTCCAAAGTGCGTCGCGAGCGCATGGGGCATATTGAGCTGGCCAGCCCTGTTGCCCATATCTGGTTCCTGAAATCTCTGCCCAGTCGCATTGGCTTGCTGCTGGACATGACCTTGAAAGATCTGGAACGCATTCTTTATTTCGAGCAATACGTGGTGACCGAGCCTGGCTTGACGCCGCTGACGCTGCAGCAATTGCTGACGGAAGAAGAATTCATCGAAGCTCAGGATGAATATGGCGAAGATGCCTTCAGCGCATCCATTGGTGCCGAAGCCATTCGTGACATGTTGTCGGTCCTTGATCTCAAGGCTGAACGCGATACCGTGCGTGTTGATCTTCATGAAACCAAATCAGAAGCCAAGCGCAAGAAGTATGTCCGCCGCTTGAAGCTGATTGAAAATTTCATGGAATCCAAGGCCCAACCTGAATGGATGATTCTGGAAGTTGTTCCTGTCATTCCCCCGGAATTGCGCCCATTGGTGCCTCTGGATGGTGGCCGGTTTGCAACATCGGATCTCAACGATCTGTACCGCCGGGTGATCAACCGCAACAACCGCTTGAAGCGCCTGATCGAACTTCGCGCACCTGACATTATTGTGCGTAACGAAAAACGGATGCTCCAGGAAGCTGTGGATGCATTGTTCGATAACGGCCGTCGTGCGCGGGTTATTACCGGCGCCAACAAACGTCCGCTGAAATCACTTAGCGACATGCTCAAGGGCAAACAGGGTCGTTTCCGCCAGAACTTGCTTGGCAAACGCGTGGATTATTCCGGGCGATCTGTCATCGTGGTGGGTCCGACGCTCCGCTTGCATCAATGTGGGCTGCCAAAGAAAATGGCGCTGGAGTTGTTCAAGCCGTTCATTTATTCAAAGCTGGAACTCTACGGGCTGGCAACCACCATCAAGGCTGCGAAGCGTATGGTGGAAAAGGAACATCCCGAAGTTTGGGATATTCTGGAAGAAGTTATTCGGGAACATCCGGTCCTTCTTAACCGCGCACCAACCTTGCATCGTCTTGGTATCCAGGCGTTTGAACCGGTTCTGGTAGAAGGCAAGGCGATTAACCTGCATCCGCTGGTTTGTGCAGCATTTAACGCCGATTTCGATGGCGATCAAATGGCCGTTCACGTGCCGCTGTCACTGGAAGCCCAGTTGGAAGCGCGCGTTTTGATGATGTCCACCAACAACATCTTAAGCCCCGCCAGTGGCAACCCGATTATTGTGCCAACCCAGGATATTATTCTGGGTATTTACTATATGTCGCTGGAGCGTGAAGGCGAAATTGGTGAAGGCATGGCGTTTGCCGATCTGGGCGAAATCCAGAAGGCAATTGATGAAGGTGCGGTGACGCTCCATACACGGATCAAGGCCCGTTATATTGGTGTTGATAAAGATGGCAATTCAACTCGGGAACTAGTGGACACCACACCGGGCCGGATGCTGATCTCTGATATTTTGCCGCGTCATCCTGAAATTGGCTTTGATGCCATCAACCAGGTTTTGACCAAGCGTGCAGTCTCCACCTTGATTGATATTGTCTATCGTTCATACGGTCAGAAAGAAACGGTCATTTTCTGTGACCGGATGATGACCCTTGGGTTCTCCAACGCATTCAGGGCTGGCATTTCTTTCGGCAAGGATGATCTTTTGATCCCGGCTGCCAAGGAAACCCTGGTCAGTGAAACCCAGGTGCGGATCGAAGAATACGAACAGCAATACCTTGATGGTCTGATCACCCACGGTGAAAAATACAACAAGGTAGTTGATGCCTGGTCTCAGTGTACTGATGCCGTTTCCAAGGAAATGATGAAGGCAATTTCAACGATCGTCCCGGGTGAGCCCATTAACTCGGTCTATATGATGGCGCATTCCGGTGCACGTGGTTCTGAAGCCCAGATGAAACAGTTGGCTGGTATGCGTGGTCTGATGGCCAAGCCATCTGGTGAAATTATCGAAACACCGATTATTTCCAACTTCAAGGAAGGCTTGACGGTGCTCGAGTACTTTAACTCGACCCATGGCGCCCGAAAGGGTCTTGCCGATACGGCCTTGAAAACGGCCAATTCCGGGTATTTGACCCGCCGTCTGGTTGATGTGGCCCAAGATGCCATCATCGTCAAGGAAGACTGCAAGACAAAGAATGGCCTGACCATTCGTGCCATTATTGAAGGTGGTGATGTTATCTCGCCTTTGGCCGAACGAATTCTTGGCCGCGTTCCTGCGCTTAATGTCATTGATCCCTTGTCGGGTGATGTGGTCGTCAAGGCGGGTACCGTGATGGACGAAGAAATCGTCGATACTGTTGAACGGGCTGGCGTTGAAGAGGTTCTGCTTCGAAGCGTTCTGACCTGTGAAAGTGAAAAGGGCGTTTGCGTCAAGTGTTATGGCCGTGATCTTGCCCGTGGCACGGTGGTCAATATTGGCGAAGCGGTCGGCGTTATGGCTGCCCAGTCCATCGGTGAGCCGGGGACACAGTTGACCATGCGGACGTTCCATATTGGTGGCGCGGCCCAGCGTGGTGCAGAACAATCCAGTGTCGAAGCGGCATTTGATTCCAAGGTCATCATTAACAATCGCAATACGGTCCAGGATTCAGAAGGTCACCCTGTGGTGATGGGTCGAAATTGCGAAATCGCGCTGGAAGATTCTTCTGGCCGGATCAAGGCCCGCTATAAAGTGCCATATGGTGCGCGTCTTCTTGTTGAAGAGGATGCCCAAATTGAAAAAGGCGACAAAATGGCGGAATGGGACCCCTATACCATTCCCATCATCACCGAAAGTAACGGTGTGGCCAATTACGTCGATCTGGATGACGGTACGAGCTATCGCGAAACCATTGATGAAACCACCGGCATCTCTTCTAAAGAGGTGATTGACTGGAAGTCCCTGCCAAAGGGGGCCGATTTACGGCCACGCGTTACGCTTCGTGACAAAAAGGGCGAAGTTGTCATTCTGCCCAATGGCCATGAAGCGCGTTACTTCATGTCACCGGGGGCCATTCTTCGTGTTGAAAATGGTGCGGATGTTCATGCTGGTGACGTGCTGGCACGGATTCCCAGGGAATCTTCAAAAACCCGCGATATTACGGGTGGTCTACCCCGGGTGGCGGAACTGTTTGAAGCCCGCAAGCCCAAGGATTTCGCGGTGCTTGCCGAAGGTCCAGGCCGGGTTGAGTTCGGTAAGGATTACAAGTCCAAACGCCGTATTGTGGTGCGCCCAGATGAGGGTGAGCCCACGGAATACCTGTTGCCCAAGGAACGCCATATTTCGGTTCGCGAAGGTGAATTTGTCGAAAAGGGTGATTACCTGATGGATGGTAATCCTGTTCCCCATGATATCTTGCGGGTTTTGGGTGTCGAGGCTTTGGCCGCGTACCTGGTTCGGGAAATTCAGGATGTTTATCGGCTTCAGGGTGTGCGCATCAGCGACAAGCACATCGAGGTGATTATCCGCCAGATGCTGCAAAAGGTTGAGGTCGGTGATCCGGGTGAAACAACCTATTTAACGGGTGAAACCATTGATCGGCTTGAATTTGAGGCTGTTAATGCCAAGGCCAAGGCTGATGGCTTTAAACAGGCCAGTGCCGAACCTGTGCTTCAGGGCATAACCAAGGCATCTCTTGCGACCAGTTCGTTTATTTCTGCGGCTTCTTTCCAGGAAACCACACGGGTTCTGACCGAAGCAGCCGTATCAGGCAAGGTTGATCGCCTGATTGGCCTTAAGGAAAACGTCATTGTCGGGCGTCTTATCCCGGCAGGGACAGGGGCTGTGATGAACCAGTTCAAGCAGATCGCCTCAGGTCGAGACCGTGAAATGGCGGCAATTGACGCCAAAAAGGCCGTAATTGAGGGTGAAGTAAGTGAAGAAGGCGAGGGTGAACAGCAAAGCGCCTAAGGGGGGCCGGGCTGGGTTTGAGCAGGGGGAATAAAAACCTGCTTTAAGCCCGGTTTTTGGGAAATAAGCGGTTGACGTCTGATTGTCCCGAAACTAGTATGCGCGCTCCGTTGGGGGGCCGGTGGTAGGATACGTTATCCTAGACGCGGCCTCAAAGTTTGACGAAATACCGGTGCTGTTTTTTGATGGTGCCACATTATGAGCTGGTGACGAATGGCTCGCAGGGTTCTGCACATTCGTTTGTTATTTAATTTCAAAACCTTATCCCTTTCCGGGGATAGCTCCGGAAGGGCTGTGTTGTGAGGTTTTGTCGTTTAGGATTTGGAAGGTAGAGATGCCAACGATCAATCAATTGATCCGCAAGCCACGCCGCAAGCCTGTTGCCCGCAACAAGGTTCCGGCAATGGAAGCGTGCCCGCAAAAGCGTGGTGTATGTACCCGCGTCTATACCACTACTCCGAAAAAGCCGAACTCGGCGCTCAGAAAGGTCGCTCGCGTCCGTCTGACCAATGGTTTTGAAGTAACCAGCTATATTCCCGGCGAAGGCCATAACTTGCAGGAACATTCGGTTGTCATGCTTCATGGCGGTCGCGTCAAGGATCTGCCCGGTGTGCGTTATCACGTCATCCGTGGCGTGCTCGACACCCAGGGTGTTGGCGACCGGCGCCAACGTCGTTCCAAATACGGCGCCAAACGGCCCAAGTAGGAGATTCTGGATGTCACGTCGTCACGCAGCTGAAAAGCGCGAAATTCTTCCCGATCCCAAGTTCGGTGATCTTGTGGTCAGCAAATTTATGAATTGCCTGATGCTCGATGGTAGAAAATCCGTCGCAGAAACCATCGTCTATGGTGCCTTTGAAGCGATTTCACAAAAGGCCGGTGGAGACCCTGTAAAGGTTTTCCATGAAGCCCTTGATAATGTGAAGCCGTCCATTGAAGTGCGTTCACGCCGTGTCGGTGGTGCCACCTATCAGGTTCCAATTGAAGTGCGCAATGATCGCCGCCAGGCATTGGCGATCCGGTGGATTATTGATGCCACCCGTGCACGCAATGAAAACACCATGGTTGATCGCCTTGGTAATGAATTAATGGATGCGGCAAACAATCGCGGTAACGCGGTTAAAAAGCGCGAAGACACGCATCGCATGGCGGAGGCCAACAAGGCCTTTTCGCATTATCGTTGGTAGAATAGGGGACGCATCCTTTTAGGGCGCAGAAATCAGGAATAAGACAAATGGCACGCGAAAATCCCCTTAGTAATTACCGTAACATCGGTATCATGGCACACATTGATGCCGGTAAAACGACGACCACTGAGCGGATTCTCTATTACACAGGTCGCTCCTACAAGATTGGTGAAGTGCATGAAGGCACAGCCACCATGGACTGGATGGAGCAGGAACAAGAACGCGGCATCACCATTACCTCCGCTGCGACGACGGCCATGTGGGATGATCATCAGATCAACATCATCGACACCCCGGGTCACGTTGATTTCACTATTGAAGTAGAACGCTCACTGCGCGTCCTTGATGGTGCCGTTGCCGTCTTTGATTCCGTTGCAGGTGTTGAACCACAATCCGAAACAGTCTGGCGCCAGGCCGATAAATATCGGGTACCGCGCATTTGTTTCATCAATAAAATGGATCGCACCGGTGCAGATTTCTATCGCTGTGTTGATATGTTTATTGATCGCCTGGGCGCCAAACCGCTGGTTTTGCAATTGCCCATCGGTTCAGAAGCTGAATTCGTTGGTATTATCGACATCTTGAAAAACAAGGCCATCGTTTGGAAAGACGAAGATCTTGGCGCGGAATTTGAAGAACAAGATGTTCCCGCAGACATGGTTGATCGTGTTGAAGAATATCGTTCAAAGGCAATTGAGACTGCGGTTGAATATGATGATGCCGCCATGGAATTGTACCTTGAAGGCACTGAGCCCAGCATGGATGTCTTGAAGGCCTGTATTCGCAAGGCAACCTGTTCCAACGCTTTGGTCCCTGTTTTCTGTGGTTCTGCATTCAAGAACAAGGGCGTGCAAACTCTGCTTGATGGCGTTGTTGATTACCTGCCTGCCCCAACGGACGTTGAGGCCATTAAGGGAATTCATCCCGATACAGATGAAGAAATATCCCGTGAAAGCAGCGATGATGTACCATTCTCAGCCCTTGCTTTCAAGATCATGACCGATCCGTTTGTTGGCTCTCTGACCTTTGTCCGGGTTTATTCAGGCGTTTTAGAAACAGGCCAGAACATCATAAACACCGTTAAAGGCAAGCGCGAACGTGTTGGCCGTATGTTATTGATGCATGCCAATTCACGCGAAGATGTCAAAGAAACGCGTGCGGGCGAAATTCTGGCCATTGCCGGCCTTAAGGATGTCACCACCGGTGATACCCTTTGTGATCCCGCCCATCCGGTTATTCTTGAACGAATGGAATTCCCGGAACCGGTTATCGAAGTGGCCGTTGAACCAAAGACCAAAGCAGATCAGGAAAAGATGGGCCAAGCCCTTCAGCGCCTTGCGCAGGAAGATCCTTCCTTCCGGGTCACCAGTGATGAAGAAAGTGGCCAGACCATTATTAAGGGCATGGGCGAACTTCATCTTGATATTCTTGTCGATCGCATGCGTCGTGAATTCAAGGTTGATGCCAATGTCGGTGCGCCCCAGGTAGCGTATCGTGAAACCATCACCAAAGAACACATCATTGATTACACCCATAAGAAACAAACCGGTGGTTCAGGTCAATTTGCCCGCATCAAAATGATATTTGAACCTGCAAAAGGTGAGGGCTTTGTTTTTGAAAGCAAAATCACCGGTGGCAACGTGCCAAAAGAATATATTCCAGGTGTTCAAAAAGGCCTGAACAGCGCGAAAGAAACAGGCGTTCTGGTCGGCTTCCCGGCAATTGATTTTAAGATTACCTTGATCGATGGCGCCTATCACGATGTTGACTCCTCAGTCATGGCCTTTGAAATTGCAGCGCGCTCGGCCTTCCGCGAAGCCATGCAAAAAGCTGGCCCCGCACTTCTTGAACCCATTATGAAGGTCGAAGTTGTCACCCCGGAAGATTATATGGGTGATGTTATTGGTGATCTGAATTCCCGCCGGGGCAATGTTTCCGGCATGGAACAACGTGGGAATGCTCACGTAATTTCGGCAATGGTGCCGCTTGCCAACATGTTTGGCTATGTAAACACGCTTCGCTCAATGAGCCAGGGGCGTGCACAATTCACAATGCATTTCGGGCAATACGAACAAGTGCCACAAGCTGTGGCCGACGAAGTTCGCGCGAAATTGGCATAAACCTCGCTACGGAGAAAGAATATGGCGAAGGAAAAATTCGAGCGGTCAAAACCGCACTGTAACATCGGCACCATTGGTCACGTTGATCATGGCAAGACAACACTGACGGCCGCGATTACGAAGGTTCTGGCCGAGAGTGGCGGCGCTGAATTTACGGATTAC